>NZ_JAODVR010000003.1 GCF_025399835.1 Haloarchaeobius sp. HME9146 | reverse complement strand
GGGGGGTTCGACCGGCGACCGACTGCAACCCGGAGGTCGAATCGTATCCGAGAAGGGTCAGTTCAGCCCGCTCGGGCCGTCGGGGTCCGGCTCCCAGTTGGTCTCGTCGAGGACGATCTCGGAGACGGTCGCCGCGAACTCCCGGGCGACCCGTTCCTCGGCGAAGTAGAACACGTTCCCCATCGCGTTGCCGAAGCTGTGGTGCAACTGGGTCGTCTCGCTCTCGTCCCCCTCGACGAGTTCCTCGACCCGGGCCGTTCCGCGTTCTTTCAGCTCGGCCTTCGCCTCCGCTGTCAGGCGGTTCCCGGTCGGGATGAGGTCGTAGGCGAGTGAGAACCCGTGTTCCTCCTCGTCGACGACGAACAGCGGTTCCCCGTCCCGGTTCGCTTTCGTGTAGGCCGCCCGGTGCTCGTCCTCGGTTCGACAGACCGGTACGGACTCGGGCGTGTGGCTACTCGGCATGCTGCGAGAGTAGTCACGTGCGCCTGATGAGGGTTGTGTCGGCAGCGACACGACCCGGAGATGACAGAAGCAGAGACGGTTAGCCGGTGTCCGGTTCCGAGAGGGTGTCCTCGAGCCCGGTAGCCCGGAGGCTCTCCCTGACGTCGGTCGTGACCTCGTCGTCGACGACACCGTGGACCGCCTCGGTCTGGCGTTCCGTCGTGGTCGTCTCGCCGGTGATGTCGACGAAGAGCTGTGCGAGCTTGTCGGATGAATCTGTCTCGGTCATGCTGGATGCGCGAAGTGTGATACTCAGTACCACAGCATAAAGGTTCGTGTGGTTACATAACACGCAGGTAACTCTCCCCGGTCGTGCGGTATGGACTCACAAACGGCGATAGAGCTTTACCACTCAGGGCGTAACAACGTCCAGTCCGCGGTGACGACACGGTCGTTCCACAGCTTCCCCCCAACCAATGGCTGAACCCTGCGATACGCACGGAATCGACTTCGAGAGTGTCGACGATCCACGAGTGAGCGCGACCCACGCCAGGGTCGTTCCCGGTGGCGACGAGACGGGCACGCTGACGCTGCTCGGTATCGTGCACGACCACCCGGCGAGCATCTACCGCGTCCAGCACGTGGTCAGGCACCTCTCGCCCGAGGTGGTCGCGCTCGAGCTGGCACCCCTCGCAGTGCCGCTGTTCGAGGAGTACGCGACAGAGAACGAGATTCCACCACGCCGTGGCGGTGAGATGAGCGCCGCGATCCAGGCGGTGGGTCCCGACGCCCGCGTGGTCGGCATCGACGCGCCGACCCGGTCGTTCCTCCGGACGGTCGTGGCCGAACTCCGAGACACGGACGCGGCGATGCTGACCGTCCGCCGGGTCCTGCGTGACGTGACGGACCTCTCCCGGCACGCGCTCCAGTGCCGGGTGGCCGCCACTGCCGGGCCGGCCGGCCTCGTCTCGATGGACGAGACGGTTCCCGAAATCGCCCACGACTGCTCGCACGAGGACCCACCCGGGGTCCAGGCCGAGGACGAGCGCCGGCTCATCGCCCGCAACCGGGCACTGCGCAGGGCGACGAAGACGCCACGACCGATCTCACTCCTCGACACCGCCCGTGAGAAGACGATGGCCCGTCACCTGTCCCGCCTCAGGCAGGAGGGCGACGTCGTGGCGGTCGTCGGGCTCGAACACCTCGACGAGGTCACCGACCGTCTCGTCGAGCCCGCACACTGACACCTCACAGAACAGTTGCATCACGGACATATTTATCAAGTAATCGTTATATATGGTTATGCGACGAATTCTGGGACGGACGCTCGACCGGCTGGGTTCCAGCGGGCGAGCAGTCCGGAGTACACTAATGGTCCGAAACTTCGAAGACAACGACAAGGGGAAGAAAGTGATGTCCACCGACGGCGATATGATCGGCCGCGTCGACAACGTCGCCGGCGGGAAAGCGTACATCAAACCGGACTCGACACTCTCGCGTGGGATGCGCAAGAAGCTCGGCTGGACGGACGAGAAGAAGGACACATTCGAGCTCGAACACGACGCGGTAGAGGCGATCTCGGACGACGAGATCCACGTCAAGGCGGACTTCTAAGCACTCAGGCATCCGACTGCAGTGGCTGCCTCCTGGTTTTTTCAGGCGTCCTCGCGAGCAGCCACGGTGCCGGCCGTGAATCTAGCCGAATCGCAGGCCATGACTGATTAGATTTCATATAGTTCTCCGTTCGTTGCCCACAGCTGATTGATTCGGAGAACTCGATATCGCGAGATATGATATATCCAAAATCGGCCCGAAATCCCCGGAAATATCTGTGTTCACACAGACTCTTTCAGTCTGTTTGGGCACGAGATATATACTATAATTGGCTATTTCCAGAAGCCCCTCGAAATCGACCGACTCAGCTCGAGGTCCCGCGCGGCGATGCGGGTACTCGACGAGCACGGCTCGGCGCTGAACACAGCTGCTGAACACAGGAAGTGAACACACAGAATGAACAAATACAGTGAACATTTTCGCTGAACATCTCCAGTGAACACGCTGCAGTACCCGTGTTCAGTAGGTTTGTTCACTGTATTTGTTCACCATATTTGTTCACTATGAACAAATACAGTGAACATCATCGGTGAACATTCAAGAACGCGGGCACGAATCACGAGCACATGTTAGCGTACTCGACCTACAGCGAGGCGGGTGGGGTGGGCAAGACCACCACCGCAGCGAACCTGGCCGTGGCGCACGCCCGAGCCGGGCTGAAGCCGCTCGTCGTCCCACTCGACCCACAGGACGGCGACCTCTCTCGCCTGTTCGGCGTCGACGACCAGCGGACCGAACCCGTCGACAACCTCGTGCGACACCTGATCCGTCGCCCGAAAGGTGACTTCAACGACCTCGTCCGGACCGTCGAAGGTGTCGACATCGTCCCCGAACACAACATGCTCTCCGACCTCGCGGAGTACCTCCAGCGCGAGAAGGACCAGGCCGAGGCGATGGGCGAAGCGTTCGGGATGCACGCCCAGCTCCTGCGGGTGCTCCGCGAAGCGGGCGTTCCGGACGAGTACGACGTGCTCATCTGTGACCCCCCGGCGACCGAGGGTCCGCACCTCTACAACGCCATCCACGCGACCCGGTCACTGGTCATCCCGGTCGAGCCCAGCGCGAAGGGTCGTGCTGCCGTCGAGGGTCTGGAAGCACTCGTCGGCGGGTTCGAAGACCAACTCGACGTCGATGTCGGCGTGCTCGCCGCCGTCCCGGTCGGGTTCAAGGACACACGCGACCAGCGGACGATCCTCGACGAGATCGACTACCCCATCCCGGAGATCGTGGGCGAGCGTAGCTCCCTGATGGAGGGTTGCTGGATGCAGCAGTGCTCGGCGTTCACCTACGTCAGCGAGCACCGCGACCGTCAGCGTGACTACGAGCTCGAGACGCTCGCGCAGTTCGACCGGCTCGCCCGACAACTCGAACGCGAGGTCGGGCTCGAGGCACCGAACCCACCGGAGCCGGGCGACCTCGACCACCAGGTGGTGTCCGCATGACGGGGATGAAGAAGGGTGCCGGTGAGGACCCCTTCGCCGACGACCCCGACCCGGTGGACCAGGTCGCCGAAGACGACGAGTCCACGGCCACGTCGACGGATACCCCGGGGCAGCCTGCAGATGAACCGTCGACGACGATCCCGTACAGGTTCCGACGGACCAGCGTCCAGGACGGCCGTGACCGCGTCCCCCTGTTCCTGCAGCCGGAGACGAAAACCGCCGAAGACGACGCACTCGCCGCACTCGAGGACGCCTTCGAGAGCAACGTCTCCCGAACCGACCTCCGGGAAGCACTCGTGACGGTCGGGCTCCAGCACCTCGACGAGGTCGAGGGACAGCTCGAAGACTGGGGCTACGGGATGCGGTTCGACGAGTAGTCCTTCCGTCGCCCTCGAAGACGGGCCGCTAGCTCGTCCAGTGTTGCCACTGGGTGTCCGAACACGCCCGGACAGCACCGACCACTGTCGGCACTCCCCGGCTATAAATGAAGAAAGCCACACACCCCGACGGGTGTGTGGCTTGTAGTATGAATGGAGGCGGCGAATGAATTTTCCCAGAGGCTCGCGCACTCCAGTACTCGCCCAAACGCAGGTGAGCTTAACTTCCGTGTTCGGGATGGGTACGGGTGTAACCTCACCGCTCTGGCCGCCTTAACGCCGATCCGCGGAATCGAACCGCGACAACGATCCAATATCGGTGGTCATTGAAACCAGTGTGTAAACGCAATCCAGTTAACGCCTGGACCTTCCACCATGTGGTGAAGATCCCAGTATGCGGTATGATTGTGTGGCTTGACCTGTTAGTGCTCGCGGACTGAACGCCTCGTTGCCTTGGCGCGTACATCCCGAGTCTATCGAACTCGTCTTCTACGAGTGGTCTCAGCGGCACCTCTTTTCCATGTGGGTTTCGAGCTTAGATGCATTCAGCTCTTACCCCGTGTGACGTAGCTGCCCGGCACGTGCCCTCTCGGACAACCGGTACACCAGTGGTCACCATTCGTAGTTCCTCTCGTACTATACGAACGTTCACGTCAGGTGCCATAGCACCCCCAATAGATAGCAGCCGACCTGTCTCACGACGGTCTAAACCCAGCTCACGACCTCCTTTAATAGGCGAACAACCTCACCCTTGCCCGCTTCTGCACGGGCAGGATGGAGGGAACCGACATCGAGGTAGCAAGCCACGCGGTCGATATGTGCTCTTGCGCGTGACGACTCTGTTATCCCTAAGGTAGCTTTTCTGTCATCAATTTCCCGCATCGAGCAGGATAATTGGTTCGCTAGACCACGCTTTCGCGTCAACGATCCTCGTTAGGAAGATCATTGTCAGCCCATCTTATGCTCTTGCGCTCTTCTCCGAGTCTCCGACTCGGATGAGATGGACTTAGGGCGCGCTCGATATCTTTTCAAGCGCGTACCGCCCCAGTCAAACTGCCCGGCTACCGGTGTCCTCCTCCCGGAGTGAGGGTCACAGTCACTAATGGGTAGTATTTCAGTGATGTCTCGGTGGCCCGCTAGCGCGGGTACCTGTGTAATGACTCCTACCTATCCTGCACATTAGCGACCGTGTCCCAGCGACAGCCTGCAGTAAAGCTCTATAGGGTCTTCGCTTCCCCTTGGGGGTCTCCAGACTCCGCACTGGAACGTACAGTTCACCGGGCCCAACGTTGGGACAGTGACGCTCTCGTTGATCCATTCATGCAAGCCGCTACTGAAGCGGCAAGGTACTACGCTACCTTAAGAGGGTCATAGTTACCCCCGCCGTTGACGGGTCCTTCGTCCTATTGTACTAGGTGTTCAGATACCCGCACTGGGCAGGATTCAGTGACCGTACGAGTCCTTGCGGATTTGCGGTCACCTATGTTGTTACTAGACAGTCGGAGCGTCCGAGTCACTGCGACCTGCCCCTATACAGGGCAGGCATCCCTTATCGCGAACTTACGGGACTAACTTGCCGAATTCCCTAACGTCGGTTGTTCCCGACAGGCCTTGGCTTTCACTGCCACGAGCACCTGTGTCGGTTCTTGGTACGAATCTCATACTCGTCTTTTCACGGGCTCTAGGTACGGTCGACTTACGCTATCTCGTGATTCGTCCGCTTCGTGCCATTACGGCTTCCACGGATTTCCACGATTCGACTGGGCGAAGGCCCAGCTCGACTGTCCCCAAAGCGTCAACTTTGAGTGTATGAGAGCACTGGAATATTAACCAGTTTCCCTGTTGTCACATTCGAATTACGGTGTGACTTAGGATCGGCTAACCCTCGACTGATTGGCATTGTCGAGGAACCCTTGCTCGTTCGGCCGTCGGGGTTCTCACCCGACTAACGCTGCTACTATGGCCAGGATTTTCGTCACTGATCGGTCCACACGAGTTCTCACCCGTGCTTCCACCCGATCAGAGCGCCAGCCTACGGAATTGCTCGGTCAAGAGCATCGTCAGGTCTCGGAAGCGGACTTGAGCCCCGATCATTTTCGGCGCCTCAAACCTCGGCCGGTAAGCTGTTACGCTTTTCTTAGAGGGTAGCTGCTTCTAAGCTCACCTCCCGGCTGTTTAGGGCTTGAGACCACCTTCAATCGCACTTAGTCCGCATTTTGGGTCCTTAACCCGACTCTGGGTTGTCTCCCTCATGGTGCACAGGCTTACCCCGCACACCGGACTCCCTGCATCGATGGCGTTCGTAGGTTTGGAGTTTGACAGGGAGGTCGACATCTCTCGATGGCGAGTCTCCCAATCGGTCGCTCTACCCCACGAACTACCTTAGCAGAGGTCATGCTTCGACATGTTTCGGCTGGAACCAGCTGTTGCCAGGCTCGATGGGCCTTTCACCCCTATACGTAGGTCACGAGAGGGTATTGAAGGACACCAACTCTAACAGGCCTCCACGTGCCTTTCGGCACGCTTCGCCTTGCCCACGCATAGATCGCCTGGTTTCGGGTCGTATCCGGTCGACTCCCCGCGCTTGAACACGGCGGCCCTGGTAATACTGCGGCCCTGTCGGTTTCCCTACGCCTTCCCCGGTTAACGGGTTAGACTCGTCGATCAGATACACTCCCTGGCTCGTTTTTCAAAACGCACGACGCGACACCGGCTTCCTGTGATTCCTACTGTGCCCTTGCGGGCGGGTCGTTTTTCACAGGACCTTTTGTGCCACGTCGCTCTATCGCCACCTGATTTCAGGCCCTATTGCACCTCCCTTTTCGGGGTGCTTTTCAGTGTTCGCTCACGCTACTTGTTCACTATCGGTCTCGAGTAGTATTTAGTCTTAGCAGTTGATGCCTGCCATATTCACGAGGGATATCCAACCCCCGCTACTCTGGAGCTGACGCGTGCTGTACTGGTCTGGATTACGGGACTGTCACCCTGTATCGTGCTCTGTTCCAAGAGACTTCATGCAGACGGTCGAGCAGTGAGAGTCAGTCCGAACACCACATTGCCCGTGAGGGCTTCGGTTTGGACTGTGTCGCGTTTACTCGCCGTTACTAACGACATCGCGGATTGCTTTCTCTTCCTGCCGGTACTGAGATGTTTCAATTCCCGGCGTTCCCCATTGCGCAAGGCAATTGCGAGAGGATTCCTATTAGGAGATCTGCAGTTCTTTCCCTCCGTGCGGGTCCCTGCAGCTTTTCGCAGCTTGGCACGTCCTTCGTCGGCACTCGAGCCGAGCCATCCACCAGGTGGCAAAGTAGCCACGCTGAGTGGGACGTTCACTGTTACCTGGTGAAAGGTCCAGTGGACGTCTGGATTGCGTTTACACACGGTTTCATTACGCAGCCAAGTAGTCTTCTTGGCGCACGTTCGACCCTTCCCACCCTCGCTTGCACGGGATGGTGCATCGGTTTTCTTTCAGGATGAAATCGTTTCGGCGTCCCACACTTAAGGGGAGCGATTCGATTTCGTCCTGAACGTACGACCTCTCTGGGAGTCGAACCCAGACGCCTCTGATATAGAGGGCGTTCCAGCATGAGGTTCAGGTTCCGAGCCTTGGTGGTTCTAAAGCGCCCGGACGGATCGCGTCGGACGAGACTAAGTGGGCCGGGCGTACTGCCCGGTCCCGTTCTGTGGAGGTGATCCAGCCGCAGATTCCCCTACGGCTACCTTGTTACGACTTAAGCCCCCTTGCGAAGCCCAGATTCGACCATCGTTGCGATGGCCTCATCCGGACCTCACTCGGGTGCTTTGACGGGCGGTGTGTGCAAGGAGCAGGGACGTATTCACCGCACCCTTCTGAGGTGCGATTACTACCGAATCCAGCTTCATGTGGGCGAGTTTCAGCCCACAATCCGAACTACGATCGAGTTTCGGAGATTAGCGCCCTCTCTCGAGGTGGCTTCCCATTGTCTCGACCATTGTAGCCCGCGTGTAGCCCAGCTCATTCGGGGCATACTGACCTACCGTTGCCCGTTCCTTCCTCCAGTTTGGCACTGGCAGTCCTCCTAATGTACCCAGCCAGTCGAAACTGCTGCTGGCAATTAAGAGTGCGGGTCTCGCTCGTTGCCTGACTTAACAGGACGCCTCACGGTACGAGCTGACGGCGGCCATGCACCTCCTCTCAGTAGCTCAAGTAAGCTCATCACACTGACTTTCACTGCATACTGTCGGAGCTGGTGAGATGTCCGGCGTTGAGTCCAATTAAACCGCAGGCTCCTCCGGTTGTAGTGCTCCCCCGCCAATTCCTTTAAGTTTCATCCTTGCGGACGTACTTCCCAGGCGGCCAGTTTATCGTCTTCACTGCGGCACAGCACGAGCTCGTAGCCCGCGCCAAACCTAACTGGCATCGTTTACAGCTGGGACTACCCGGGTATCTAATCCGGTTCGTGACCCCAGCTTTCGTCCCTCACCGTCGGATCCGATCTCTCAAGGTGCTTTCGCCATCGGCGGTCCGTCCAGGATTACAGGATTTCACTCCTACCCCAGACGTACCCCTTGAGTCTCTCGGTCCCGAGCCAAACAGTATCCGCTGGACGCCTGCTCGTTGAGCGAGCAGATTTCCCAACAGACTTGCCTGGCCGGCTACGGACGCTTTAGGCCCAATAAAATCGGTCATCACTCGAACTGCCGGTGTTACCGCGGCGGCTGGCACCGGTCTTGCCCAGTTCTTATTCGTGAACCTCCCTACGGTTCACAAAAGCGAGGGCACTATGCCCACGCACTCGGAGTCCCCTTATCGCACTGTCGTGCAGTGTAAAGTTTTCGCGCCTGCTGCGCCCCGTAGGGCCCGGAATCTTGTCTCAGATTCCGTCTCCGGGCTCTTGCTCTCACAACCCGTACCGATTATTGGCACGGTGGGCCGTTACCCCACCGTCTACCTAATCGGCCGCAGCCACATCCTATAGCGCCGGAGCGTTTGTACCTCAATCCATTCCAGGAATAGAGGAGTATCCAGCATTAGCCTCAGTTTCCCGAGGTTATTCTGGTCTATAGGGTAGTTTGGCCACGTGTTACTGAGCTATCTGCTACGAATATGAATTCGTACAACTAGCATGGCTAAATCGGACTCCGATAGCAATGACCTCCGGCAGGATCAACCGGAATGTCCCGTGCAGAGCACGGGGGTGGCGGAAATTGCGTTCGTCAAATTGCGTATCGGGTCTCGTCCGACGACATCCGACCGGATGTCGCCGAACCAACCAAGGCTCGCATCAGATTCCATCTTGACGGCGGACCGCAGGGGCGGAATCCTCATACGTGACAGCCAGCACCGCAGAACGGTGCTAACCTTCTGCCCCGGCATCGCCGGGGCGTCCTTCACATCACTTCGTATTGGAGGGAAGTATTTAACCCCCACGAATCGAACCGGCATTGTGAAGCGCCGCCACGTTACCGCGTTATCACGGGGCTGGCCCCTGATTTTGCAAGCTTTACCGCGAATTTCTTTCACGCGCGCAGGCGCGTAGGAGACTATATAACTGCAGATGGTCGGTAGCGACCTGCTTCTGCCAGAAAAAGTCGCCACAACCGACGAGACTGGCCGTCGTCACCAGCTGGAACGCGTCTCCGACTCCCCTCGTTCAGAGTGAAAGCGTCGGCAGTCTCGAAGCTCCGTTACTCGACGAACGACGACAGGTCCGTCTCCTGTGTCTGGTTCCCCCCGTAGTTCACGAGCGTCTCGTACGTCGGGAGTTCCTCGAGCGACGCGTCTCGACGGACCGCCTTCACGATGTGCTTCGGGTCGGTCACGAGCCGGTGGAGCAGGTAGCTTCCCTGCGAGCGCCCACCGCCCGTCTTCTCGGACTCGATGACGCCGAGGAACGCCTGTTCCTTGAGCTGGCGATACAGCCCGTTCTCGGTGACGGGATCGAGGGCCGCCATCTCGCAGACCCCGACGTAGCGCTCGTACACCTCCCGGGTCTTGTACGTGTCCCGTTCGCCCGTGATGATGCGGCTCGCGAGCGCGTACAGGGCGAGCTTGGCGTGGACCGTCGCCCCGCTGGTCAGTTCCTCGATGCGGTTGACCTCCGCGACCTCCTGGGCCTGCTTGATGTGGGCCTCCGTGACCTGGGTCACGTCGTTGCGTCGCGCGAGCTCGCCGGCCTCCTTGAGGATCTCGATGGCCTTGCGGGCGTCCCCGTGTTTCTTCGCCGCGAGTGCGGCACAGAGCTCGATGGTCCCGTCCGCGAGGACGTCGGGCTGGAACGCGTCCTGGCGGTTGCGCATGATCTCGCGGAGCTGGGCCGCGTCGTAGGGGTGGAAGAACAGTTCGCGATGCCCGAAGCTGCTGTCGATGCGCTCGTCCAGGCTCTCCTTGTACTGGACTTTGTTGCTGATGCCGATGACCCCGATGTAGGTGTTCGTCTTGCGCGCCTCGCGTGCACGCGAGAGTTGCATGAGGATGTTGCTGTTGTCGAGCTTGTCGATCTCGTCGAGGATGACGATGGCCGCGTCGAACGCCGCGTCCAGGACCTCCCAGATGTGCTGGTAATACTCCATCGTCCCGACCCCGCGAAGGGGAATCTCGGCCTCGTAGTCGGTCTTCTCCTTCAGGTCGAGGGCGAGCTGTCGCGTCGCCCTGGTCTCGGTGTTCGCCTCCGAGCAGTCGATGTAGAGGACCGTCGCGTCGATGTCGTTCGACTCGGCGGCCCGCTGGGCCCGCGTCGCGACGTGGCGCGAGATGAGGCTCTTGCCGGTCCCGGTCTTCCCGTAGATCATGACGTTGTTCGGTGGGTCACCCCGGACGACTGCGCCGACCTCGTTGGCCACGGACTGGATCTCGTCGTCCCGCCCGACGATGCGGTCCTCGTCGGGGACGTGGCCCACGTGGAGCAGCTCCTTCCGGGCGAAGACGGGGTCCTGGTCCTGGAAGAGTGGGTCCCCGCTCGTCTGCTCGGACATATTCCACTGGTTGAATCGTCTACTAATAAAAACCACGGAACCCGTTTCAGACTGAAAACTGACGGTGTTAGCGAGTATATCGGCGGATTTTCACTTTATCCGTGACTGGGAGAGACCGACCAGAGGCAGAGTGAAATCGGCCCTGCTGACCGATGGGTCGACCGTGCTCGCCATCTCGGGTGTGTCCCCTTCGAATCTCGACTTCTATTCGTCCCGATTTGTCTCGTGGCAACCCAAATATACCAGTATCTTTACTATGATTTTCACCCCGTTTTTGCGTCAGACACACGTCTGACACACACACACCCCTGATTCAGAGTGAAAACCGCTCCGAAGGTGGGGTGGGTCGAGGCTCGGTCGATCTTCGCCGACCTCATTCAGACTGTATATCGTCCGTTATCTATCTCATCGAGCTGTGAGTCCTCTATTCTCGAATTCCTCTAGAGAACAATATTATTCTATATTGACCGTTTGAAGTAACTAATAAGCCTATTCATACCAGCATCAACATCCGCTTGTAGCAGCAAAACTTGCCGCAAAAAATTTCCGGGACACCTTCGGAGCCGTTTACACTCTGAATAGGGGGAGAGGGTGTCCCACCCTCCCCCATATTCCACCTCGTTTGTCGAGCTACCAGATTCAGATCATGAATTCGAACCGTGCACGACTGGTCGAAGAAACCGGCCGGATTCAGTGGTCGATGAAAGGAGAACGAGATCGATGACGAGTGGGTGGACATGACGGTCGGTACAACGACGGAGTGACCACCCCCTAGACTAGAACTCACTAGTACTAGCTAGCAGCAGTAGCAGTAGCTAGCAGAAACAGTAGCTAACAGCATACAGCTAGTGCTTACGAGCACTAGCTGTGGCTGCTACTGTGTTACTAGTGTTGTTCGTTTTCTAGTTAGTGTTGTTCGTTTTCTAGTCTATCTAGTCTAGTCCTAGTCTAGTTCTTCTCTAGTGGAACAGTGTGGGGGAGGCGGAGACCATGCGTGTCTTTCTCTACCACGACCACCTCCTCTCGAGTCCAAGCTTCCCGTACCATCTCGGCTGCAGTCGACTCGTGTCTCCACCGGCTCCCCTTTCGTAACGTCCCTTCCCGACGTTTCACTCTGCATCGGGGGTGTGTGGCTCTGTCACTCGCCCACCGCGTCGGCTTCTATGTGAACGTCCACCACACGAGAACTCCTACAAAAAAGCGTCGTTTTCACTCTGAATGAGGGGTGTGTCCCCTCCCCATATAGACACCGTGTTCCCGTGCTCATCTCGGCATCCATCCGTCCATTTGAATAGCGTCAAGCCCCCAGTCTTGGGTAATGAACCACGACGGGGACACCGCGTCGTCCGCTGTTGTCGCAGCAACCGGGACTGGCGAGGCCGACGTGGACTCGACGTGGATCCGTGCGGGCCCAGGCGACGGGTCGTTGTCCCGGGTCGACGCCGTCAAGGACGAGATCGTCCGCCGCTGGGACGTCGTCACCCCCAGCGCGACCATGATCGGGCGAGCCGCCAGCCCCGAGCAGGACCTCAGCGACAACATCCGCCGCCTGCACGACGAGCAACACCCCGCGATGGCCGGCCACGGAGCCCGGATGCACCAGCTCGACAAGCTCCGCATCACCCACGCGCTTGCCTCGTCGCTCGACGTAACCCGCTGGGAGCGTGACTGCGCCCTCGGCATCATGGGCGAGATCGACCTCACCGCGTTCGGCAGCCAGCGCGGCATCCCGAAGGTCGCCCTCGTCGTCCTCCGGTACGTGGTCGACCGCGAGCGCCAGCACCAGCTCGGCCTGGACGACCAGGAGTGGGTGGCGAGTCACACCCCCGACGAGATGGAGTCGCTGTACGAGCGGTTCACCTCGCTCACCGAGAGCGAGACCTACCAGGAACTCCTGGACGAACACGACCTGACGACGACCAACATCAACCGCCTCACCCGCGTCCTTCGCGACCAGCTCACCGAACACGACCTCGAGGGGATGGTCCTCGGGCGCTCCCCGTACCGCGACCCGAACCTCCCGCCGGTCGGGGAGACGCCCCGGGACGAAGACTCGGAGAGACACGCGTGGACCGACGGCTGGGGCACTGAGGCCCCCGACGACGCCGACGAATCGACGCCGAAGTGAGTCGACGCTGGCGATGTTCGTTTAAGTCGTTCTGGTCACAACGGCTCATGTTGAAGCGTTCTACGGGAGATTACACCCACGAGCCACGGGTGTCTCTGGCGGATACCCGACATTTCTTTAAGTGGTTCTGGTCACAACGGCTCATAGTGAAGCATTCTGCGGGAGACTGAAACCGCGAGCGACGGCTGTCTCTGTCGCTCTCGCGGCTGTTCTGGCGCTGGTGTGTGCGGCGAGGAAGCGAAGAACGTCGTCAGTAGCCGAAGCCGTCGTCCTGCTCGTCGTAGGCGGCCGGGTCCTGCTGGTCGGCCACGGAGCGGTTGAACAGCCCCTCGTCCAGCTGATTGCGCGGTTCGTCGTCCTCGTCGGCCGGGCCGTAGGCCGAGAGGCCGCGGGTCAGCAGTTCCTCGACGGCCTCGTCGCGGTTCAGGAAGTCGCCCTGGTTCACCAGGCGGTCGATTTCGGCGTCCGTGTTGTCCGAGAGTGAGACTTCGGTCTTTGGCATAGCGAGGGGTTGCAAATCGGGGAGTGTTAATGCTTGGGTTCGGGCCAGGGATGTCCTGGCGGAAATGAAGTCCGAGTATCACGAGGAGGGGGACGGGGGGTGTCCCGAGAAATCGGGCGATTTCACGGGTTCTGGGCCATCACACCGTTGTGGACGGTGTCAGACTCACGAACCGCTGAAAACGTGCTTTCGCTTCGCTACTAGCACTAGAACCAGGGGGTCCTGCCCAGCGTCTCCACTAGGGAAGGGGGCAAGCAGGTGACGCAGCCGCCGTGAATTCGCGTGGTCTAGAGAGGTGCCTCTCGGCGTGAGTGGCGTATCACAGGGCGGCTACTCGACCGCCGACACAACGCTGTGGCTGTCTGGGACGTCGTCGAGCCGGTTCAGTCGGGCGACCAGTTCGTCGGTGAAGACGACACGCCTGGTCCCGTTCGTCTCGACTATCTTCACGGCATCACCGCCGAGGTCGTCGAGGATGCTCATGACCCGCGAGGTGGTCTCGGTGTGGCCCGAGGAGTCGTAGGCTGCGAGTACCCGTCGAAGGTCGCTCGAGGTAATCGCCCAGCCAGCCTGGACCGATGCGGCGTAGTCGCGGACGTCGCTCGCGACGAACCGGGCGCGGTCCTCGTTCGCGGTGAGGTGAATGTCGGCCATCTGGTCCGGCATGGCGACGACCTGTTCGAGTGGCGTCTCCGGTCGTGGGTGTCCGGCAGGTCTGGCGTCGACGTCGGCTGTGTCTTCGGCCTGCTGGAGGTCGGCCTTCAGCTCCTCGAGTCGGCTCTCGACGTCGCTCTCGCCGGGCTTGGACTGGATGGCTTTCCCGAGTGGTGCGCCCTCGACGCGGAGGCTCTTGATGGGGTCGTTCTCGTCGCGAATCTCGAACTCCGGCTGGGATTCGAGTTCCGAGACGCGCTCGCGGAGGTCCTCGTTCTCCTCGCGAAGCTGTTGCTTCTCGGCTTTGAGTTCCTCAATCTCGGCACGGAGCGCCTCGAGCTGTGCTGCTATCTCGTCTTGCGTGAGTTGGGCTGCGTCGGTCATTGTCGTATTCGGTGGCGTATCTGCAGACAGCCCCAGCAGTCCGTATTGGTGGCAGTAGTGACGAGAACCAACATGTACGACCGGAGGATTTTTGATTCGCTCCGCCGACTGTGTACATGTAAGCTCCCATCAAATCCTGGTTCCACACAAGATTCACGGGGCTTTCTGGCCGGTGCGCCTAACACCGGCTTGCGGTTTCCGAGGTGAACCCAGAACCGCTTACTTGCGAGTATCTCGTGTTGGTACTATAAAGTTTGGTGAGGCGGGGCCACGCCGCGTTTCAGAGCCTGAATCTACCCGTCTGAGTCTGCCCATCACGATTATACGCGGCCGCGGAGAACGACGGACACGAATGCCGCCCGCCGACGCCTTGCCCATCGACGAGGCCGCCCGACTCTGTACCGACGTCATCGACCGCGTGAACGAGGCCGTCATCGGCGAGCGCGACTTCTTCGAGATCGTCCTGACCGGCGCGCTCGCCCGCGGGCACGTCCTCCTCGAGGACGTGCCGGGGACCGGCAAGACCCTGACCGCCATCGTGCTGGCACAGGCGCTGGGCCTCGATTTCTCGCGCGTCCAGTTCACACCGGACCTGCTCCCCTCGGACATCACGGGCTCGCACGTCTACGACGAGCACGCCCGCGAGTTCGAGTTCCAGGCGGGCCCCATCTTCGCGAACGTGGTGCTGGCGGACGAAATCAATCGCGCGCCACCGAAGACCCAGGCCGCGCTCCTCGAGGCGATGGACGAGAAGCAGGTCACCGTCGACGGGACGACCCACCAGCTCCCCGACCCGTTCTTCGTCATCGCGACGCAGAACCCGGTCGAGCAGGAGGGGACCTTCGAACTCCCCGAAGCCCAGCGCGACCGCTTCGTCGTCAAGACCAGCATGGGCTATCCCGATAGAGCGGGCGAACTCGAACTCATCGACCGGCGCTCGAAGCGCCACACCCAGATGCCCTCGGTCGGGTCGGCGGTCACGCCCGACCAGGTTCGCCGCCTGCAGGAGACGCCCGAGACAGTCACGATGCACCAGCAGGTCCGCGAGTACGTGGTCGACCTGGCCCGCGCGACCCGCGAGGACGAGCGCGTCGACGTCGGCGTCTCCCCCCGCGGCATCCAGCGGTTCTACGAGGCCTCGCGCGCCCACGCTGTCATCGCGGGCCGGGACTACGTCGCCCCGGAGGACGTGAAGTTCGTCGCCCGCGAGGTCATGCAACACCGCATCGTCCTCACCCCGCAGGCGAACATCCAGAACGCGAGCACCGAAGACGTGGTCTCGTCGGTGTTGAACCGCATCGAGGTACCGGCGGTCTCGCCGTAGAATCGTCCAGAACGGGTCCAGAGAGGCCACAGAGACGGCTCTCGCTGGTGGGTGTAGTCTCCCGCAGAATGCTTCACTATGAGCCGTTGTGACCAGAACGACTTAAAGGAAATTCGCTGAGCTTCGCCGAGTTCCGGGTTTCTCCCTCGCCCTGTCTCTCCTCGCCTTTCCTCGCCTCTCCCCCCGGACCCCCCTCTCCACTCCATTCCACTCCTCTCTGCGCGCTAGCCGCGCCCGCCCCCGCCGCCGGCTGTGGCGGCTCGCGTCGCCCGGCGCGGCCGGTGTGTCGCACCGCCACCGCCCCACCCACCCGCCCTGGAAGCCTGCGGCTAGCCGCGCAGCGCGGCGGTGAGAGCGACCACGCCGACCACGGCCGCCACGACCCCGACCACGGCGGCGGTCGCCCCACCGACCGGGATGCGCTGGCCAGAGAGCACCACCAGTGGAACCACCGCGGCGACCCCGACGAACCCACTCGCGACCGCGTGGAGCAGCTCCGGCCGGTGGGTCGCCGCGCGGTCCCCGAGTTCGGCCCGAAGGACGGTCCCGAAGCTCGCCACATCCCAGACGACGATGCCGACCGCGACGGTCCCGAACAGCACGCCGGCGTGGACGCCGCCGATGCCGGCGAACAGCGCGGCCGCCACGAGACTCCCGCCGGCCACCGACGCCGAGGCGGTCCGGTCCGAGACGAACCCCATCCCGGCGAGCAGCGAGAATCCCAGCAACACGCTCAGGAACCCGACCGCGAGCGTGACCACCAGCGCGAAGACGACGACCGTCGGCGAGGCCGCGTCGGCGATCTGGGTCAGCACGCCCGTGACCGCGCCGGGTGCCTGCGCGAGCACGAGCTCGAAGGCCTGCTCGCCCGTCGCGAGCACGAGCCCGGTCACAGCCGCACCCCCCGCGAGCCGGGGCGCGACCGACCCCACCGTCTCGCGGAGGTCCCGGCGCGCGAGCCGCTTCACGAACCCGACCGCGAGCACCAGCACCGTCGCTACCACGGCGACGCCGAACAGCCACACCCGGAGCGGCTGGGCCGTCGACACCGCCCGGACCACCGCTAGCACGGCCGGTGACCACGACAGCAGCGGCGTGACCCCGGTCGCGACCTGGACGGCGAGCAGGACCGGGAACGCCACCATGGTGAAGAGGCCGACGCTCCGGAGCCGGCTCGCGGTCCGGTCCAGCAAGGCAGAGACACGTTTGCGGTCCTCGCGCTCGACGAACTGGACGAGGGGTAGCCGGCGGAGCGCCGAGGCGGTCGCGAGCCCGGCGACCGAGACGAGGAGACAGAGCCCGGCCAGCTCCGGCGACTCCCGCCCGGGCGCGAGCAGCGCGTCGACGCCGTCGCCGGTCAGGTCGTTCGCGGCTCGCACGAGTTCGTCGAGGAGTGCGAGGTCGCTGACGAACAGCACCCCGGTCGCGAGTACGGGGAGCGCGAGCGTCTCGAACAGCAGGGTCGCGGTCCGGTACACGCTCTTGTTCCCCAGCCCGCCGGTCGGGGTCGTTGCCGCGCCGAACACCGCGAACACCAGCGCCATGGCAGTGAACGAAGCCATCGGCCGAACTGCCCCGCCCACGGCGACCGGGAGCGCAACCGCAGCGACGAACAGGGCGGCCAACAGGGGGAGGACCAGCGTCGCGAGCAGGTCCCCGAGAGGGGTCCGGCGGGCCGCCAGCGAGGTGACGCCCGCGAACACGAGGCCAGTGAGGACGGCCGCCGCGCCGGCCACGACCTGTCCCGTCCCGACTGCGAGCAGGGCCACCCCGACCAGGGTCCCCAGGACCGCCAGCAGGCTGCTCGTGCGGGTCGCGGGCTGGCTCTGCGTCTCCTGTTCCTCGCGGCGCAGCTGCTCCAGCCGGTGCGGGTCGTCGGGTCGTGGGTCGGGGGTTCCTGGCATTGTTCTCTCTCAGTTGACCCAGGGTCGGATGGCCTGGGCGAGCGCCATCGGGAGCGGGGTGTCGTGCGCCCAGTCGACGACCGGGGCCCCCGCGGTGCGCATCTCGTCGAGCCGCAGGGCGCGCTCCATCGTCACCACCTGCTGGCCGGCGCTTCGCCCGCCGGTCACGTCGGGCGAGAGCACGGTCGTCCGGTGGCCGTAGCCCCGGAGCGTCCGGGCCACCGTCACCGGGAAGTCGTCGAGCGCGGGCGTGACGAACAGGACCTGGGCGTCGCTGGGGAGGCGCGCGAGCAGCCGGTCGAGTTCGGCGGAGCCGCCGTCGGTCGCGACTGCCTGCTCGCTCTCCTCCGGCGTCGATTCCTCGCCACCGGCGCCGTCGGTTCCGGCCCCACCGGTCAGGGGCCCACTCGCACCCACGCCGTCGGCGGCGGTCGCGGCGTCGACGACCTGGACGGCCCGGGCGGTGAACCCGCGGCCGGACTCGGGGCCGACCCAGGCCGGGGCGGGAACCCGCCCGTCGCCCGGGGTCTGGATGCCGAAGGCGGCGAGGCCGACCTGGTGGCCCGCGTCCGCCAGCGCGTCGAGCGCGAGCGCGCCGGCGTAGGCGCTCAGGGTCGCTCCGGTCGGGAACCCGGTCGCGGCGCTCTGTCTCGCCTCCTCCCGCGAATCGAGCACCACGACCACGCGGGCCGACCGGTGCTCCTGGTACTCGATGGTGACGAGCTCGCCCCGCTTGGCGAGCCGCCGCCAGTCGATGCGGTTCATCGGGTCGCCGCGGCGATAGTCACGGGTCTTGTGGAACTCGACGCCCGGCCCGCCGGTGTCGGTCGCGAGCGGCCCGGTGAAGAACATCGTCTGGTCCTGGACCGGCATGTCCTCGACGGTCACCCGGCAGTCGACGGTCTCAGTCCCCGTCGTCGGCACGTCCTCGGTGACGACCGCACTCGCGCTCAGGCTCCGCGCCCGGACCGCGACCGGGTCGAACTCGTGGGTTCCGCGCTGGGGCACCAGCGTGTAGGCCAGGTCGGTGCTCGCGCCCGGCCGGAGCGACACCGCGCCTACGGGCGACCCCTCGACGACCGTCATCCCCTCGGGGACGCCGTCGACGAGGCGCACGTCGGTCAGTGCCCGGTCGCCGGTGTTCTCGACGGTCAGCGTCACGGTCACGCGCTGGCCGGGGATGGGTGCGGGGGGCTCGACCGTCCGCTCGACCCGCAGCCCGTCTCCCACGGGTGTGACCGTCGAGAGCGCGCTGTAGGCGACGAACACGAGGGGAATCGCCCCCGCGAGCAGGAGTTCGGGCCGGCCCGTCGCGACGCCCGCCGCGACGAACGCGACGGTCGCGGCGGTGACCCCGCGCCAGCGGTCGAGCCGGGTCACGCTGCCACCAGCACCGGAGCCGGAACCAGAACCGGAACCGGATTTCCCGGTCATCCCTGCACCTCCTGAGGCCGGGCTCCGCCCTCGCCGTCCTCGCCGCCGACCGGGTCGAACCCGGCCGTGGCGTCGACCGCGTCCTCCTCGACCTGCGCGGGCGGTTCGTACCCGGACACCGCGGCGGCACACCGCGACTCGACCGCGGCGAGGGTCTGCTCGTAGTGCGCCCGGAACGCCTGCGTGGGGTAGAGCCAGCCGTACAGTCGCTGCCACAGCGAGAGGTCCGGCAGTGCTGGTTCGTCCGGGTCGCCGAGGAAGACTGCGGCGACCGTGTCGTCGGTCCAGGTGCCAGTTGCGATGGCCTGTTCCGGGTCGTCGACCTCGCCCGAGTGTTCGAGCACGTCGAGCAGGACCGACCGGAGGCGCGTCTTCGCGTGCCCGACGTGGCTCGGGTGGGCGTCCCCGGTGGTGCTGGCGGCGGCCCACGCGAGGGTCGAATCGACGTCGGAGCCGGTCCGGCGGTCGCGCGGTTGGAGGGCCGCGGGCCCGGAACGCTGGCTCCCGGTGTCGGCACCGCGGAACCGACCGTCCCCGTCGACCGACTCGCTGCCGGCCGCACGCCAGAGCCGGTACACCGCGTACAGGCCGACGACCAGTGCGACCAGCGCGGAGAGCAGCGCCGGGCCGGCGGCCGCGACGAGGTCGTCGATGACGACCCGGAGAGAGCCGGGGACCGCCCCGGGGAGGAAGATGAACGCAGCACCCACGGCGAGGGCGACCAGCCCGGCACCGACGAGCACGTTCCGGACGGTCAGCAGGCGGCGGGCACCGCCACCGCCACGGCTGCCGGCCATTCAGTCGTCACCTCCCGAACCGGTGTCGCGGACCGCCGCCAGGGCGCTCCGGACCCGCTCGAGGACGGTGTCGTCGGCCGCGCGCTCGCTGTACTCGGCGTCGCGGAACGCGTCGGTGACGGTCCTGACCGGGCCGGCCGGGAGCCCGCGGTCGATGGCGTACTGGGCGATCTCGGTCGGGGTCATCGTCCGGACGTGAGGCGGCCGGACCACGCCGATGAACTCGGCCCAGAGGTCCCGGAGCGTCTGGTACGTGGCCGCGTCGGCCGCGGACTGGTTCTGGGTTTCCGACCCAGCAGTGGGTTGTCCCGACCCCGGCGCACCGTCGCTCTCGCCGCGGTCCAACAGGCCGGCCACGAGCGCCTGGAGGAACGCGAGGAGTCGGCGCGGGTCGAGGCGCGTCGCGAGGGTTTCGAGGTGGGACCGAACCAGGCCAGGCAGGGCCCGGAGCTGGCCGACCGCGTCGGTGCCGAACCCGAGGAGCCACCAGCCCAGGGCCTCCAGCCGGCTCGCGACCGCGAAGACGGCCTGGACGGCGATGGTCGCGGCCCACGCGACCGCGGCCTGGACCCGGTCGAGTACCCGTCCCGGCGTCACCCCGCGGCGGTAGCCGACGCCGAGTAGGCCCGCGAGGACCACGAGCACCCCGCCCAGCACGAGCCCGAGGTTGCGGAACAGGTCGTCGACGGTGGTCTGGGTGGGCTGTCCCCCGACGGTCGCGACGATGACTGCGCTGTCGGCGATGGGGAGCGCCGCGTCGACGGTCCCGTCAGAGCCGGTCGGGCCGGCGGCCTGCCCGGCCACGGTCACGGGCACGCCCGAGACCGGTTGCCCATCCACGGTGACGTTCACCGCCACGGGTTGGCCCGGCAGCGCGAGCAGGTACGCCGGCGTCACGCTGAGGTTCACGGCCGCGAGCGAGACGTTCGCCGTCCCGTCGATTTCGCCGCGCTCGACCGTCACCGGGACCGTCCCGGTCGCGTCCGCCGGCAGTTCGATGCGGGCCCTGCCCGTCGAGTTCGTCGTCGCGACGCGCTCGCCCGCGACCGTGACCGCGGCCTCGCGCATCGGGACGTCCTCGACCGCGGCGGTGAGGGTCACGGTGTTGCCCGCGACGGGGATACCCTCGACCCGGATTGAGACGTTCGAGTCGACGCGGTAGGTCCGGGATTCGGTGGTGTTGTCGGGCGTCGACTGGCTCGAGACGGTGCCTGGGCTGGCCCCACGCTGGGACGGCGGCGGGAGGCCGTGCCCACCGGCGAAGAACCGGACGGACTGGGTTGGGGGCACGGCTGCTGCCGACGCCGTCCCGTTGGCGGTCGGCGCGCGCACCGACACGTCGAGTTCTCTGACGTAGGGAACCGTCGCGACGACCTGCCCGAGGTCGTCGGTCGTCCCCACGACCTCGTCCTCGAACCGGACGACTGCGCCCTCGACGGGCGTGCCTGCTCGCGAGACGGTGACGGTGACGCTGGCACCCGGGACGGCGCTCCGGTTGAGCTGGACGGTGTACGGCGGTGGACTCTGCGAGAGGGGTTTCTCGCCCGGGCTGCCCGCAGTGTCGGACTGACGGGGCGCGATGGAGTCGCTGCCCGGCTGGCCGGTGGCGTTGGCGGCGGCCGCGTCGAAGGTCCGCTGGTCGCTGGTCTTGCGGTCGGCCGGCGGCGTTGGGTCGAACCGGACCCAGCCGGTCTCGGGGAAGTACACTTCGACCCACGCGTGGGCGTTCGAGCCCGTGACGAGGTACTCGTCCTCGCCGCCCCGGACCCCGGGCGAGAAGCCGGTGACGTACCGCGCCGGGATGCCCTCGCTGCGGAGCATCACGGTCATCGCGCTGGCGAAGTACTGGCAGTAGCCGCGGTCCATCTCGAAGAGGAACTGGTCGACCACCGGCCGCGAGGGGTCGTGGCTGGCGTTCAGCGAGTACGTCTTCTCGGTCTCCAGCCACGCCTCGATGGCCCGGGCTTTCTCGTACGGGTTCGAGGTGTCGGCCGTGATGTCTGCAGTCAGATTCCGGACACGCTCGGGGGTGTCCGCCGGGAGCTGGGTGTATCGCTCTGCGACGGCGGCCGGGTAGTCGGTCCCCGCCGCGGTCAGCCGGGCCGGGTCGTCGGGTGGCCGATAGCTCGTGACCGTCACCGTGGTCCCGTTCGGGAGCGCGGTCTCGGCCTGGAACGTTCCCTGCTCGGTGACCTGCAGATCGGCTCCGGGGACGTCTTCGACCTCGACGGCGACCGGCCGCCACGCGGTCGGGAGCGTCGCCGACGCGGTCTCCAGGGTGATGCGCTGGGTGACGCGCTCGCCGGGGACCGTCTCGCCCTCGGCCGCGGCGTCGGGTATCGACCCGTCGAAGGGGACGGGGTCGGTCTCACGCGCCCAGCCCGTGCCGGTGTAGGTCGCGAAGGTGTTGGTCCGAACGTAGGTCGGGGCCGGGCTCTCGACGGTGAACAGCCGGGTGGGCGACTGGTTCCCGAAGGACGAGGCTGCGGCGTCGAGGCCACCGATGCTGGTCTGGCCCGGCGGGGCCGCAAGCTGTGAGATTCCTGCCGACGCCGCCGACTGCGTCTGTGCGAGGGCGCTCTCGGCACCCGACCCGGCGTCCGGGCCGTTGGTCAGCGCGTCGCCAGCACCGGCAGTCCCCTCGGTCCCACTGAGGCCTGTGGAGTCGGGGCTTTCACTGGTATCGCTGCTGGATTCGCCGGACTCACTCGAGGCTCCAGCCTCGCCAGTGTCGCTCGTGCTGGTCCCCTGGCCCGCTGAGCCGCCAGTGGTTCCCTCGGCATCGGAAGCGGTTGCGGGTGCCGAACTCGTCCCCGACTGGGTGGCTTGCTCGCCCTCGTCACCAGTTCGTGTCGCTGCTTCCCCGTCACTCTGTGTCCCCTCACTCTGCGCCGCGGCCGCGTTCTGCGGCGAGACGTCGCTGCTGGAGCCCATGCCCAGCAGGTCGCTGAGGCCGGACAGCCCGGAGAGCCCACCAGAACCGCCTGGGGGGCCGCCGGGTGCGCCACCGGGTGGCCCTGCGAGGCCGCCCAGTGGTGCCTGTCCGGGCACTGCCGGGAGGATACCGGCGGCGAGCACCAGGCCGAGGACGGTGAGACAGACGAGGACGAGCTGGCCGAGCGAACGGCCACCGCCGCCCGTCATGGCTCTCTCCTCCGGCGTCTCGGCGGCAGGTCGGTCGGCCCCATCTGTGTGAATTACTGTCCTGTAACCCCAACAAGATATTAAGCCCTCT